>NZ_CP049273.1 GCF_003048775.2 Campylobacter concisus
GCTCGCGGACGAAAATTGCGTTAGCAATTTGAGCTCTGCTGAAGCGTCCGAATTTCTTGTTGGATTTTTTCAAAAAAGTGGTCGATTTTTTTTCGCGAGTTCCCTTTTAACATCTTTTTAAAAACCTTTTCTTATCTTTTAGGTGTTCGCTAGAGCCGATGGTGTCGAGCTTGACAAGGGGTATATAGCAACAGATTTCTCACGATATAGCAACAGATTTCTCACTGATATAGCAACAGATTTCTCACGATATAGCAACAGATTTCTCACGATAAGGGGATAGATTTTCCGCGATAAGGGTAGAGATTTCTCACTTATAAAAAACAACATAATTATTGACAAGTTGTTTTAAAAATAGCTATAATAGCAACAATACAATAATAAGGTTGTTTAATGAACGAAGTTGTAAAGTATTCAAACGAACTACACGAGCTAAAATTTAATTCACTGAATGAAGCGCAGCAAAACGTATTCTTTACCCTTTTGCAGCAGTTTAGAAAGGCTAGCGGCGACACGCTAGAGCTTGATTTTAACAAGCTTTTCGAGCTGGCTCAAATATCGCAGGGAACGAATTACCGCAAAGAGATTTTAGACAAAATAGGCAAGCTTCAAGAGTTTAAATTTCGCTATCAAATTAACGAACTAGGAGACCTAAGACAAGACGTTATTTTTCCAAGTATAGAAACCGATAGTAAAAACAAAGTCTTGAGAATTAGAGTATCGCAAGGCTTTAAAGAAAGGTATATTAATAGCCCACTAAAAGGCTGGACTAGATACGAGCTAGCGGAGTTTGTAAATCTTAGTGGCACATACACAAAAACAATCTACCGCTATTTAAAGCAATATCGCCAAACTGGACGCTGGTGCATTCGATACGATGATTTTAAAGAGCTTTTGGGTATTCCAGAGAATTACAAGGCTGGAAATATCGACCAACGAATTTTAAAACCTACAATCAAAGAGTTATCGGCAGAGCGCAACCTTTTTGATATGCGCCGCACACCTTTTCAAAAACTATCAGTCCGAAAATTTAAAAAAGGACGAGAGATTGAAACGCTAGAATTTACTTTTATGCCGCAGCCCGTTTCAGAGCTTGAAAAGGACGAGAAAGAGAACGAAAGAAATCTAGCAACTATTGCGAGAGATATCCAAAGAGAAGAGAGGCTGCGATCTTTGAAACGAAACAAAATCGACGAGCTAAAACCCTACCTTTTCCAAAGCGTCAGAGTTAAAAATCCAAACACTCAAGAATATGACACCCTAAAAATTATTGAGCTAAATTACAACCAAGATAAAATCAAAGCCAAGCTAAAAAATTCTGATGATGACTACATAACCGAAATGACTTTTGAGAGCATAAAACACCTACAAAATTTCTTAGGTTTTTAGTCAGATAAAAATACGGAGATTTTAAAATGAGAGTAACTTCAATACACATAACAACCACAGCAAAGCATAGCACTATTAATGCGATAGAAACACTAATAAGAGATATTGACCCACAAGCGTCTATATCATACTATGACCCACGCATAGATATAACAGAGAAAGACGCAAATAATCTAAGAGAAACCCTAATGAAGGTATTGCTGGGAGAAATGGATTTTTATAGCTTTGATGAGATGAAAAGCCACTCGAGCAAGAGCCTAGAGAATATAAAAGTCGAAAGTGGAGAAGTAATTTTTACCGCAAATTTTAATAATCAGCTAAATGAAATTTTGACTACTCTTGCAGAGGCAAGCGCAGAAAAGGCAGCAGATTTTCAAAATGGACTTTTAGAAAAAATATCAAGCGTTCCTAGCGACCCATTTAGGTATCGTATGAACCAAGTTTTTGGGCGCAAAGATATATCAGATTTATTTTTTCAGGATTACATAATTCCGTTTAGATTTAGATATAGAATTCTAGTGGAAATTTTAGGTATCTACAAAGGTAACAGATATAGAATGTAAATTGCATTACGCACGACTTTATTACGAGCTTGCGAGTAATAAAGGATAGTGCGCACTATCCTTTATTAAAACAAGTTTTAATAAATCGTGCGGTAAAATCTCTCACAAGCTTGAGATTTTACAAAGGCTAACTAATGGCAAAATCATCTATCAATTTTCAAAAAGCCAAAGGGCATTCTTACGACCATAATTTTAGAAAAGATGAACCAAATTATTTACTAAAACCAGCCGACCGACTAGAAAATTTTTACTGGCAAAATGAGAAATCAGCTAGAGAAATTTTTGACGAGGAGTTAAAATCATACGGAACAAAAAAAGGCAAAAGACCAACTTTTGAAAATTCACACTGGGAAGCCGTTTTAAATCTCAATAAAAATCATACGCTCGAGGACGTGCAAAAATTAGCAGAGTATATCGAGCAAAAATTTAATATCACTTGCGCCACTATCGCCGTGCATAGAGATGAGGGGCATTACAAAAACGACAAGCCACAGCACAACTTTCACGCTCATATAACTTTCGTAACGGTTAAGGACGGACAGCAAAACTGGAGAAAAGAGAAAATCAAGCCAGCCGACCTAAGAGAGCTACAAACAGCAGTTGCCGAAATGTTGCAAATGGAGCGAGGACAAGAAAACTCAGAGGCTGAACGCCTAAGTCATAAGCAATACAAAAAGGCAGCGCAGCAAAAAGAGCAGCTGGAGAGAGAAATTTTAAGCCTCAAAGAGCGTAACGCCATACTAGAGCAAGAGCGCAAAGAGAGTAAGGGCAAGGGATTTTTAAAAGGCTTTTTTGATAGCTTATCGAGCATAAAAAAGAGCGACCAGGAATTTAGCAAAGATGAACTACTAGCAGAAATTGAGAGGCTTAAGGCGCTTGACAAACAAAGGCGAGATGAGATAGAAAGGCTGCGCCTAGAACAGCAAGAACTAGCCGAAGAAGTGGCAAAAAATAGCCTCTATACAAAAAAGCTCGAGCAAGACCTCGAGGAAAAAAATAAAACTATCAAAGCTCAAGAAATCCAAATTATCAATCTCAAGCAAGAGAATAGCGAGCTAAAGAATTTCATATCAAAAGCAATGGCTTACGTCAGCAATCACGCAAAAGATGTCTTTAGTTTTATCAAGAATATCTTTTCTAGTGAGCTTACAGAGCCACTATTGAACGAAAAAGAAAAAGACGAGGAATTTATCGACCAAATAGAGAAAACTCAACAGCGGTCAAATTTGACCCCTTTACAGCCTGAAAATAAAGAGAGAGTTTTTAAAGCTAGACGTCAATAAAGACTACCGCACTTCGTTTGCTGGTGCTAAGTTTGCCACTGCGTGTTTGCCTTAGCACTTTTAAAATGTGATTTGATATAATTTTGGTAGAGGTTAAAGCCAAAGGGTCGCAACCTCTGGCTTTAAATTTCACCTCTGAAAGGAGGTGGTTAATTTGAACCGCCTAATGTTCTTAATTGTAATTATAGCACTTTGTTTGCTAGTTACAAAGGCTTCATAAGCCTAGCCCCCTAGTGGGGCTTTAAGAGCATTGACAGCCCTTTGGTTTATTTCTATCCTAAACAAAACAGCCCCTAAATCATTTCCCCAATAATTGCTAGAGCTTTGCGGAGCGTAGCGACATTGCAAAGCGTAAAA